>NZ_JACJQO010000003.1 GCF_014696715.1 Pseudanabaena sp. FACHB-2040 | reverse complement strand
CTCTACAAAAATACAGGACGATATGGAGAGGCAGAACCTCTTTATGTCCGTGCTTTGCAAATTGTAGAAGAGCAACTAGGAGAAAATCATCCTGATACTGCTGCTAGTCTGAATAACTTGGCAAGCCTCTACGAAAATACAGGACGATATGGAGAGGCAGAACCTCTTTATGTCCGTGCTTTGCAAATTGTAGAAGAGCAACTAGGAGAAAATCATCCTGATACTGCTGCTAGTCTGAACAACTTGGCAAGCCTCTACAAAAATACAGGACGATATGGAGAGGCAGAACCTCTTTATGTCCGTGCTTTGCAAATTGTAGAAGAGCAACTAGGAGAAAATCATCCTGATACTGCTGCTAGTCTGAACAACTTGGCAAGCCTCTACAAAAATACAGGACGATATGGAGAGGCAGAACCTCTTTATGTCCGTGCTTTGCAAATTGTAGAAGAGCAACTAGGAGAAAATCATCCCAATACCGCTATCAGTTTGAATAACTTGGCAAGTCTTTATCAAAGGCAAAAGCGTTATCAAGAAGCTATCTCATTGTTGGAAAGATGGCAAGATATTAAACATAAGCGTCATGAAACTAAAAGCCAATATTTTGCTGAGCGCATTCGAACACTAGGAAAACTTTATGAAAAAAATGAGCAGCCCCTAGAAGCTCTAAAGGTTCTTGAAAAATCTCTATTTATTCTCAACGAAGTCTTAGGTCAGAAACATCCAAAGACAATACTTTTGAAGGGGGAAGTAAAGCAATTAAAGAAACAAATTCGACAAGGACTAAAGTGACATCAATGAGCGTATTTTTGTAGGTCGAGTTAGACCTTGGCAAAAAACCAATGGCCCCCCTAACGTTAAGTTAGGGTTTCACTTCATTCAACCTAACCTACCAGCTAGCATGTCCAACTTAAAGCGCCTCTGCCACTGCCTTTTGCATTCGGATCTAGCGGGCTTGGCCAGCCGGATCCGAATGCAGCCCTTAAAAAAGTCCTTGGTGTCGTCCTCCAGGCTCCCCTTAAACAGCGGCAGCAGCACATCCTTCGCCAAGAAGCTGCCAGCTTCTCTTAGACCAATGGCGGCAATGATGTCGAACATAGAGTCAAATGGCTAGGGGCTGTTGCCTACAACTATAGCCTTGCGAAACTGTAGGGCGGGCAAGGCCCCTATAGACTTTTAGCCTTGCCTATCTAGTAGGGTTTGGCCACTGTCTTAACCCAATTGCTGGGTGAGGCTGTCTAGGCTGCCTTGAGAAAGCATCTCCGTAATTTCCACAGTGTAGATATCTACACTGGCTACGTAGAGTTCTTAGACCGGAATGGGCATGTTGGAGACGGTAGCTATCAGTTGTCCGTAACTCAAAACTCCCATACCTTAACTTTCATGGCTGACACTTTCTCTCACTGCTCCTCCCTGCAGCAAGACGTTACGCAGGTTTTGCAGCTGTTGCATCAAGAACCTGGATTGCGATCGCAGCAAGATACAACTCCAGTTCAGGGATCGCTCAAGAAAGCCGTGTCTCCTACCTTTGAGATTGTGTTTGCTGGAGCTTTCAGTGCTGGAAAGTCGATGCTGATCAACGCGCTGCTGGGCCGCAAGCTGCTCTACAGTGCCGAAGGCCACGCGACCGGAACCGAGTGCCGCATTGCCTATGCCGAGGATGGGCAGGAAAGAGTTGTGCTGACATTTCTCAGCGAAGCCGAAGTCCGAGAGCAGATTCAAGCACTGATCGGGCGTCTACAGCTGCAAATTCAAGCCAGCCTGCAGCAGCCTGGAGTCTTGAAACAGCTTGAGCAAATCTGCCAAAGCATCATTCAAGAAGAGGGGGGAGAAACCCGCTCAGACAAAGCCAAGCAAGCCAACGCCCTAAAGCTGCTGCTAGAAGGCTACAGCACCAATCGCGATCGCCTCTCGCCGAATCAGAACGCGACCTACTCAATGGAGCAGTTTAACTTCTCCAACCTGCAGGAAGCCGCAAGCTACGCCCGACGCGGCTCCAATAGCGCTGTCCTCAAAAGAATTGAGTACTTCTGCTGCCACGATTTGCTAAAAGACGGCAACGTGCTGATCGACACTCCAGGCATCGATGCACCCGTTCGTAAAGATGCAGAACTGACCTACGCCAAAATTGAAGACCCTGATACCTCTGCAGTGGTCTGTGTGCTCAAAACGGCAGAGACCGGAGAGCTAACCGCCGAAGAGACTGAACTGCTTGAGAAAATTCGCCGGAATCCTAGCATTCGAGATCGGGTCTTCTACGTCTTCAACCGAGTGGATAGAACCTGGTACAACACCCAGCTCAGGCAGCGGCTCGACCAGTGCATCAGCAACCAGTTCCAAGACACCACGCGAGTTTTTCGCACCAGTGGACTGCTAGGGTTCTACGGTCGGCAGCTCAAAGAAACCGACCAGTACAATCGCTTTGGCCTAGATTCGCTCTTTGCCGAGGAGGTGCAGGGGCAGAATGGGCACGAGGAAGTGCCGCTCTTTGTGACTGAGTTTAATAACTACTGTGGCAACTCCGGTAAGCTCATTGGCAGCGAGTTTCGGCCCGAGATCCGAGGCTACGAATCGCCCAATGAGAACTACCTTCGTATTCTTTCTAGCTATGGCACTTCGCTGATTGATCAGTTGATTGAGCACAGTGGAGTGGAGCAGTTTCGCCAGGGGATTACCCGCTATCTTCAGGAGGAAAAGCGACCGCTCCTGTTTAGCAATCTGGCTGATGATCTGCACCCTGTCTGCATTGCCCTGCGTAAGCTCTACCTAGAGCAGTGGCAGGCAGTTCAGAGCCAACCCCAAGAAATTGAGGCGATCAAGTCACAAAAACTGAGACAGCTCAGCAAAGACCTCAAAAACGTGGGCGATCGCCACCGCCAGGACATGGAGGCGCTAATCAACCAGACGGTTGCCAGCAATGGTAATGCTGAATTTGAGCGAGATTTTCGTCAGCTTCAGGCCAAGATGGTGAGCCGCCTAGACGAACTGCTCAATACCTTCAGCGTGGAGGGTGTTTACCAGCAGGCTCAGGCTAGCCATCGCCGCAACTCTGTCGTTCCCCTGCTGGGCATTTTGTCGGAGGCTTTTTATTACCTGGCAAACGGGTTGGAAGATCTTCTAGTCAGCTGCTCGGAGGAACTGACCCTACGATTTTTTCAGCAGCTCATTTCACGGGTGCAGACAAGCGATTACTCCCGTGAGATTTATCGGTTACTCGGTAACGATGGCGGCATTGAGCAGCGACTGCATCAGGTGCAGCAGCAGGTGACGGCAGCCCTGATAAATGAGGCGAGGACAGAGTGCGATCGCTATGTGAGGGAGCGCCCTGAATTCTTCTCTGAGGGAACGGCTTCTGTGTGGCAGCTGCGTCAAACCCTGCAACAATCGTGCCGAGGCTACGACTATCAGAGCATGATCGATGCGGAACCGGCTATTCGACAGCTGCTCAAGCTCGACTTTGAGCAAAAGGTGGGAGATACAGTGCTGCGAACCTTCCGCCAAACCATCAACCAGACTTTGAATAGCCATTTGCTCAGTGCTGCTCAGGCTCAGGCTGATTCCCTTCTCCATGAATATGACCATGCTCGAGCCTACTTGGCCCAAACGCTAGATAAGGAAGCAGCAGAGAAGGTGATCCAGAACCAGAGATTGAAGGTTGAGATACAGACCAAGGTTGAGTTGCTCAATGAGGCGATTTCAGGCATTAATGCGTGCCTTGAAGTTCACCAACTTGACCGTAAAAAGCTCTCTCTAATCAGCCGTGATGATCTTGTTGTGACGACCTCCGACGAGGATGATCTGGAGGCTTCTCACGCAGAGTTAGACCACTCATCTTTCCAATTTACAGAATCTGGTAGCTTAACTCCCTCAGTTCTAGAAGTTGTGTAGCTATCTTTCTCTACGGTCAAGGTATCCAGTGGATACCTTGACCAGTTTTATTGTAGTTTTACCCATATCTATAGCAGACAACATGCCTAGCAACCAAGCAAATTCCCAAGAAGCTGAACTCCAAAAACAAATAATTACGTTAGAGGAAAATGGAAAAGATAAGGATTCTGTAATCGCATTCAATTCAAAACTATATAAAATAGGTGATTTATTAGAATGTCTAAAACAAGCATTAGTAGCTGATCAAGGTACTGCTTTAAATCAAATTTTAATCAGCAAAGGAATGCCAGCGTTTGAACGATACTTAGGTAATTTAACATATCAGTCAGGTGTTGCATGTCAGGTATTAGGCCTGGACGGAGCGACTTGGACAGCAGGCAGTATTCGGCTCAAGCTTGTTTTAGAGTTGATAGCCGAAAAAGAGGTCGTGCCATCTCAGGAGATAGCTGAGGAACTTAACGAGTCACCCGCCGATGAAAAAGATCCTGCTTTGAATGAACTTCGTTTATCTCTAACCGAATCCAATGGGCAAATCTAAGCGAATCTCAATACCCAAAGCGGTGAGGCAGTATGTGTTTGAGCGCGATAGCTATCAGTGCAAGGGGTGCGGCAAGACCAGCAGCGAAGCTCAGCTCACTATCGACCACATTATCCCTTTAGCCCAGGGTGGCCCTGACGACATTAGCAATCTACAGGCACTCTGCTCTACCTGCAATCAGCGGAAGAAACACTCTACAGATCCTCGGTTTCGGCGTCGGTTTGATCTGTAGTGAGTTTGGGCTCTACTCAACTAGCAGAAGGAGAAATAGCTAAGCGAAAGCCTCAACCACAAAGCTTAGAATCTGGATGATGTAGCTGTTGGATCACCAGTTCTGAGCTTTGTTTTTTGCCGGCATTCCGCAGGTTGACGGTCTCTTTCCCTTGTCTACCTATTTAGCAAGCCCTACGCTTTGGACTTCCCTATCTCGAAGTTTCACCGGTTCGGTCGTCAACCGTTTTTGGGAATACTGGTTGATTTGGCTAGTTTGTAGCGCTTGAAATTTCAAAACATTGTGAGCCTCGATTGGCTTTTGCTCAGCTAGCGGCAGTTCAATCGAGAACTCGGTTCCCCTGCCAGGTTGTGACCAGCATTTGAGCATACCGCCATGCTCTTGAACAACGATTTGATAACTAATTGACAGCCCGAGCCCAGTTCCTTTCCCAACTGGTTTCGTCGTAAAGAAAGGATCGAATATTTGACGCAATGTCTCTTGGGGAATCCCATCACCGTTATCGGCGATACGAATCACTATGGATGCAGGATCTCTGCCGTTGGTTGGCTGTACCGCCTCCGTACGAATGGTGATAGTCGGTGCCAGAAGAGATTCAGTAGATGAAGTATTCAGTCTGACTGACTCTAGTGCATCTACTGCATTACCTAGAATGTTCATGAAGACCTGGTTGAGAGATCCCGCATTACATTCAATCGGAGGCAAGTCTCCATATTCTTTTACAATTTTGATGGCAGATTGCTTGCCCTTTGCCTGCAGCCGGTGATTCAGGATTAATAGCGTATCGTCTATGCCTTGATGAATAGCCGCCTGTTCTTTCCTACATCTATCTTTGCGCGAAAAGTTTTGTAGGGACAATACTAGATTTCGTACTCGCTCGGTTCCCACCTTCATCGATGACACAATCTTCAACAGATCACTAGACACAAAATCAACGTCAATCGTGTCAGCTTTTCTTTGAAGTAAGGCCGGAGGGTTAGGGCAATGTTCGCGGTAGAGAGATAGCAACTCTAATAGGTCTTGAGCATAGCGCTGAATGTATGGAAGATTTCCATATATGAAATTGACTGGATTATTAACTTCATGAGCAATTCCGGCAACCAGTTGACCGAGCCCAGACATCTTTTCAGTCTGGACCAACTGAGCCTGCGTGTGCTTCAGCTGATGCACCGTTTTGCTTAAAAACTGATTACTTCGCTTTAGTGCTTTTACAACTCGCTCTAGCTGAGATGTGGTTTGCTTGACTTTCATTAGGTTTAGCCGCAGCTCCAGTTGCGTTATAACCTGGCGGCTGAGTACCCGAAGTGCCTGCTGCTGCTCTGGGCTAAGCTGGCGGGGAACACGATCGATTACGCACAGGGTACCGATTGCATACCCGTCAGGAGTGACTAATGGTGCGCCTGCATAGAATCGAATGTAGGGGTCAGAGGTGACGAGGGGATTATGGGCGAATCGCTCGTCTTCTAAGGCATCCGGCACAATGAGTAAGTTGTCTGGCTGCAGGATAGCGTGGGTGCAGAACGCTATCTTTCTTGGCGTTTCTGTAGCGTTGACGCCTAATTTTGATTTGAAAAATTGCCTATCTGCATCGATCAGACTGACTAAGGCAATGGGGGTACCGCAGATATGGGCAGCTAAAGTAGTTAAATCATCAAAAGCTTGTTCGGCAGAAGAGTCGAGAACTTTGTAGCGATGAAGCGCTTTTACTCGATCGACTTCATTGGCTGGCAAAGGTATAGTCTTCAAATCCGTTCCTACCCTAAAGCTGATGAGAAATTGCCATACCACCGTATCTACATAGAGAGAGGTGCGGCATCTCTCGTAGGTAGGACACGTTCTGCTTGGCTGGTAGGAGTATGTGTACGGCATCTATGTACGGTTTTAGGCAGTTTCTAGTTCGGCTGTAGAGAAGCTCTCAGGAACTTTTTCCTCATGAATTTCATGGTGAGTCTCATTTGTATTATCAATAGTCCTATAGATATTCCCTTGAGTCTCGTCTTAGTTTTATCTGCCAGCATTGTTGGTGCCTCTCTCTATGTGCCTCTTAGAGATGGCCGCATTACACTATTGACGATGAGCCATGCTTTAAGCGGTAGGTTCAGCCAATGAAACGTTTAACTTCCCTAGGTGCAGCATGAGAAGCGCTATCCCTGTCGTTGCGCCGGAGCAAAAGCCGAGTCTTTCGACCCTGCAGCGCTTTTTGCAGTACTTCCGGCCCTACCGCAAAGAGCTGCCGATTGCCTTTACCCTGGTCATTCTGGGTGCAGCGACTCAGTCTATTGGGCCACTGCTAATTGGCTGGTCTATCGATAACCTGATTGTGCCCGGCAACCTGCGGGGGCTGCTGATCATGCTGGGGGTGCTGTCGGCCATCTACGTTTCGGGGGTTTGGGCCATTCGCGGGCAGATCTTGCGATTTGGCTCGATCATGCAGCGCCTTCTGGCCCGATTGCGGCAAGACATTTTTGACAAAATTCAGAGTCTGCCCATCAGCTTTTTTGACCGCAGTGAGGCTGGCGATTTGATGAGCCGACTGCTGAATGATGTTAATACGGTCAATCAGGCATTTGGGCTGACGATTCCGCAGATGCTGGGGCAGACTTTTAGTCTGGTCGGCATTATTATCGCCATGTTTTCAATCAACCTGCAGCTAGGGCTGTTGAGCAACCTGGTGGTGCCGCTGATGATCTTTACGACCAGCCTATTTTCTCGCTGGGCTAGAACCCGCTTTCGGGTGACGCGGCAGACGATTGGAGATCTGTCGGCCAAGCTCGAAGAGGATATTGGCAGCGTGCGCGAGGCTCAAGCCTTTAACCGGGTGGACCTCAATATTGAAGAATTTGACAGCCTCAATGCGGCCAACCGCAGAGCCAATATTCAGGCGGTGGCGGTGACAGCAGCGTTTTTACCGTCGATTGATTTTCTCAATACGCTGGCAACGGCAGCGGTAATGGCCTACGGCGGCTACCTGGCGGTGACAGGGGCGGCTACGGTGGGGGTGGTGACGGCGTTTTTGCTCTATGTGCAGCAGTTCTTTCGGCCGATTCAGATCCTCAGCCAGTTTTATACCCAGGCCCAGTCTGCTCTGGCAGGCCTAGATCGAATCTTTGTGCTGCTGGATGAACCCCTACAGCTCCAAGATGCGCCCGATGCAACTCGGATGCCGCCGATCAAAGGGGAGGTTACTTTTGAGCAAGTTACTTTTGGCTACACACCGAACCAGCGGGTGCTCAACCAGATTAATCTCCAGGCTAAACCGGGACAGATGATTGCTCTGGTGGGGCCAACGGGGGCAGGCAAAAGCACTATCATCAACCTGATTTTGCGCTTTTATGACGTCACGGGCGGGGCGGTTAAGATTGACGGCATTGACGTGCGGAGTGTGACGCAGGCGAGTTTGCGCCGCCAGATTGGCATTGTTTTGCAAGACAATATTTTGTTTAGCGGGACGGTGGCTGAAAACATTGCTTTTGGTTCGCCTCAGGTCAGTCAGGCTGAGATTGAGGCGGCGGCTCAGGCAGCTAACGTACACGAGTTTGTTACCTCACTATCTCAAGGCTACAGCACCCGACTGGGTGAACGGGGTGCGCCTCTGAGCCAGGGGCAGCGGCAATTGGTGAGTATTGCCCGAGCGGTGTTGATCAACCCCCGAATTTTGATTTTGGATGAGGCGACCAGCAGCATTGACACGCGCACGGAGGCGCTGGTGCAAGATGCGATCGCACGTCTCTTAAAGAACCGCACCAGCTTTGTCATCGCTCACCGCCTGAGCACTGTCACCCAAGCTGATCAGGTGCTGGTGATTCAGCAGGGGCAGATTGCGGAGCATGGCACTCACCAGGAACTGATTGAGCAAGCCGGCATCTATGCTAATCTCTATGCGCTGCAGCTGGGAGCTAGTGAAGCAGAAGCAGTGGCTGATCCGCTCAACGCCTAGACGTGCTCATGCAAGTAGCTTCGCTAAACCTGATCGTCTCTGCCTCTAGGCATCAGATCGAGAATAGCCTCAATGAGATCGCTGGGGTCAACGGGTTTAGCAATGTGTCGCTGAAAACCGGCTGCGATCGCACGTTCGGCATCGCTTTCTGAAGCATAGGCCGTGAGGGCAATAGCGGGCGCTGCCCCACCCCGATCAGCTGGCAGCGAGCGGATTTGGCGAATTAGCTGGTAGCCATCTAGCTCCGGCATACCGATGTCGCTGATCAGAATGTGGGGCTGACTATCGGGGAAGCGGGCCAGGGCGACGGAGGCTGATGCGATCGCACTTACCGTTGCCCCTGCCTGCTCCAGCAAAATGGAGAGAAAGATACGGCTGTCGGGGTCGTCTTCTACCAGCAAAATGCGGCAGCCCTGCAGCGGTTCATCGTTAAAGGTCAATGGCGAGGGCATCTGCTGCGGCTGGAGATCGCTTTGGGGCTGGAAAATAGGCAGGCTGACAGTAAAGGTAGCTCCCTGGTCTTCGCCGGGACTAGTGGCGCTAACTGTGCCACCATGCATTTCAATAATGTGGCGAACAATCGCTAAGCCCAGGCCCAGGCCGCCAAACTGACGGGTGGTGGTGCCATCTTCTTGGCGGAAGGACTCAAAGACATGCGGCAAAAAGCTGGGGCTAATGCCTTTGCCCGTATCGCTCACCGTCAGCTGAACAAGTTGGTCATAGGGAGCTTTAGGGTTGGAGGATGCCTGCCCTGCACCCAGAGACAGCCCCACTTCAACCTGGCCACCCTTGGGTGTAAACTTCACCGCATTAGAGAGCAGGTTCCACACGACCTGCTGCAGACGAGCAGAATCTCCCAACACCCAGCCCACTTCGGGGGCAACGTGGGTCTGAATGGAAATTGCCTTGGTAGTAGCCGCTAGCTGAACTGTTTCGAGGGCTGCTGCGATGATTTTCTCTAGCCGAACGGCTTCTCGATTGAGGGTGAGCTTGCCCCGGAGAATACGGGAGATATCGAGCAGGTCATCGATTAGCTGTACCTGCAGCCTGACGTTGCGCTCAATAGTTTCGGCGGCCTGCCCCAGTAGCGGATCTTTTAACTTGCGGCGCAACAGAGTAGCCCAGCCCAAAATGGGATTGAGCGGCGATCTAAGCTCATGGGAGAGCACCGCCATAAACTCGTCTTTGATGCGGTTGGCGTGGGTTAGTTCGGCAGCTCGCTGCTGCAGCTGAGTGAGCAGTTGCGATCGCTCCAGGGCGGCGGCTACTTGGTCACAGACGGTTTGCATTAGGGCCAACTCATCGGGCTCAAAGTGGGTGCGGGTGCGGGTACCAAAGGAGAGGGTACCGATAAACTGCCCTCGCGACAGCAGCGGGTAGCAGGCGTAGGCCATCACGCCTAGCTCTCGGATTTGCTCGGTGATCGGATCAGTAGTCTGCTGGGTATCTTCAACGACTAGACGTCTGCGGTGCAGCGCCACGGTGCCAGAGACCGTCTGGCCTAGCTTGAGCCAGTGCAGCCGGTCGGCCACGTGCGACGGAATGCCGCCATAGGCATGGAGATAGAGCTGCTGCTGAGTTTCGTCAAACAGGTAGTTGAAGTACAGCTCTAGGCCCAGGTGCTCCGACAGCCGATTGTAGAGCCGGTCAATAAAAGCTTTAGGCTGTTCGTTTAGCAGCAGCTGGTTAGCAACTTCGGAGAGCAGGCCTAGGGTGGCGTTGCTGCGTCGCAGCACTTCTTCGGAATGACGACGCTCAGTGATGTCTACATACGCGCCAATGGCTCCGCGAATCTGCCCCCGCTGATCGCGCAGGGGCACCGTTTTGCCATAGAGGCAGGCGGTGCTGCCATCATCGAAGCGCATTTCTAGTTCATTTTCTAGCTCTATGCCCTGACGACAACAGGTCTGAATGGGCCACTCCTCAGAGGGCAACTCTTCCCCCTGACGGATTAGCCGAAAGTTTAGGCTATTGCCGCCTTTAACCAAGGCCGCAGGCTGAATCAACCCCGGCCGGGTGCGGGTTAGCTGGTAGGCCATGAGGTTGGCTGTGACATCGTTCCCGCTGCGATCGTGAGCAATCCAGATCGCAGCGGGAACAACCTCCATTAGGGCTTCTAGCTCTTCGACCCGCGAGCGGGCGTAAGACTCACTCAGGCGCAGGGCATTTTCAACTCGCCTGCGATCGTCTATATCGGTGATGATGCCCACCCATTCCCGCACCTTGCCAGTCTCGTCAAACAGGGGCACGCCGCGCGATTCAAAGTAGCGGTACTGCTGGCTAGAGGCGTGCCAAAGGCGACCTTCGGCGCTGTAGATCTGGCACGCCTCGTGCGCTTGAACCCAGGTCAGTCTGAAGGGTTCGCGGTCATCTGGGTGAAGGGCCTTTAGCCAACCCCAGCCTTGGTGCTGCTGCCAAGACTGGCCGGTAAAGGTCTCCCAGCCGGATTGGGGCGAGGTGAACTGCCCTTCTTGATCAGTGCTCCAGACTATCGAAGCCAAAATGGAGACCAGCGACCGATAGCGTTCCTCGCTACGCAGCAGCGCATCCTGGGTCAGCTTGAGATCGGTGATGTCGTTGACCAGGGCATAAAATCCGCGAATGTCACCGTTGGCCTGCCGATCGGGAATGTACTGCCGTCGCACGTAGCGGCTGCTGCCCTGGCGGAAGGGCAGCCAAAGTTCGTCCATGACCAGATTGCCTGCCAGAGCTGCTTCAACGCTGGGGCGCATGCGCGGGTAAGCTTGGGGACCAACAAACTCTTCGATGCGCTGACCCACGACGGTTTCTGCAGGTTGACCGAACCAGGTAGTAAAAGCGCGATTGGCAAACTGGTAGCGCTGATCGGCGCCAACATAGGCAATTAGGGCTGGAATGGCGTCGGTGATCAGCCGCAGTTCGTCTTTTTGCCGTCGCAGTTCGGCTTCGGTGTGTTTGCGATCGCTAATGTCTCGAAAATAGACGGCAATCCCCGCCTCAGACGGATAGGCATTGATCTCAAGGTAGCGACTGAGGCTGCTGCAGTAGTCTTCTAGGTGTAAGGGCTGCTGATCTATCAGTGCCTGCTGCAGTTGCTGCGTAGACAAGCGACCAGCATCGAGTTCAAAGATATCCTGCCAGATCCGTTTACCCAGCAGTGCTGCTGGCGGATGGTCTAGCAGTTGCGCCGCCGCCTGATTGACGTAGGTAAAGCGCCATTCCCCGTCAAAGCTGACAAAAGCATCAGTGATGCTCTCCAACGCTTGTTCAGTCACTTCTTCAGTGCTTTTTTCGCTATGGTGTCGGTAAGCAGCGGCAGGAGAAGCTTGGGGGAAAAAGCTGGGCTGGGGCGAAACCACAGTAAAAACGCCGCCTATCTCGCCCGACTCATTCAAAATTGGGCTGCTGGCAAATGTAAAGGCGCGCTCCTGAGCACTGCCGCTACTCCAGGAGAATTGTTTTGCCTGAGCTGTCTCTCCTTGCATAACCTGTTGCAGCAGAGAACCCACTACAGCCCAAAGCCGAGGACACCCAAGTCTGACGGGCTGCCCTAACTCCAGTGTGTCGGCAGACAGATCAAGGGCCTGCTGACAGGCCTCGTTGTAAAACAAAATTAGCTCTTCGCCCCAACCCATGAACATTGGGAGGGGAGAGGTGAGGCAAATACTGAGGGCAGTCTGCAGACTTTGAGGCCAGTTTTCTAGCGGCCCCAAGCGAGTCTCAGCCCAGTTATAGGATTGAAGCAGATCCCCTGGGCGACCTTTATGGTTTAGAAAATGAGCCAGGGTGTTAGTCTGCATCACGGTTTTCTCTTTCCCAAACAAATCAGCGCAAGGCTAGAGCGGTGATGACTTGTAATGCAGCAACGAGGAGCGCTCAACCAAACCCAATTTTCATAGCTATAAAGCTGTCTCCTCGGTCTGCTTTGACCCGAGACTTTTTGACACCAAGTTCTTTAAGAGAGCACTATAGGGCGAGAGTACTAGTTAAAACTTCAAGTGTCTTAAAGCTTCAGAACAATTTACGATGAAACTTCTAACCGATGTCTCTACCTTCTGGCAGAAGCTGCTTGCTGAAACTTTATTTCACTGCACAGAAAATTGAAACTCCTTTAGTCGATAGGAGATGGCACTTCGGGGGCCTGCTGTGCAGCTAGTTCACTACCGCGCCCGGCGGGTTCGGGTCAACCAGCGCTCGTACTACGAAGTTGAGGGACACCGCTTTCCGGGAGTGACCACTATTTTGTCGGCAACCAAACCTCGGGCGGATCGTGAAGCCCTGCAGCGGTGGCAGCAGTCGGTAGGGGTAGATGTGGCTAAACAAATTACAGGTCGGGCTGCTTCAGCGGGAACGAGACTGCACCGGCAAATTGCAGCCTACCTGAGAGGGGAAGACATCGAGATTGTCCCTGAACTGGCAGGCTATTGGGCTTCAGTTGAGCCGCTGCTGCAGGAGGTGGAAGAAGTGCTGCTGGTGGAGGGAGCGGTCTGGCACGATCTCGGATTTGTGGGCTTTCCCGATGCGCTGGTGGTGTATCGGGGAGAGCTGTGTCTGTGCGATTGGAAAACCGCTCGCAAGCCAAAGCAGCTGGACTGGATTACTGACTATTGCTTTCAAGTCGCAGCCTATCGAGCCGCTGTGAATGCTGTCTATGGTGATTTGGGGCTGGAGGTGAGTCGGGCAATGGTTGCGATCGCACTTGACGATCAGCCTGCTCAGCGCTTTGAGCTGTCAATGGAGGATTTGAATTCTTATTGGAGTGGATTTCAGCAGCGGCTTAGGCAGTTTCAGGGCTTTCGTAGCTGACTAGGAGAGACGCGGGGAAGGGAAGCTGTGTAGGTTAGCGTCAAGCGCGGCGTGACTCAACGTTTTGAGTGGATAGGCAGATAGGTACTCGTCTCGGTATGAGACTATGCTTTATCGAGGTTAGTCTTCTAGAAATACTTTTGAGTCTTTTTATAAGATAGAGTCTTACTGGATTCTGGTTTCAGGGTTGTTTGTCTAACAGTCTTTTAAGTCTGGTTGCTGGTAATAGAGCCGAAGGGGCGAGACTTGGCCCCTGCAATGGGTTCTCTATTGTAGGAGCTGGATTTCCTGAGGCTAAGAAGGACAGACGTTACGAGCAAGCTTGTCAGTTAATCGGCTTTAAGATTGGCAGCCTAGACTCAGGGCAGGTCTGGCTGTCTCTTAAAGAGACCATTCAGAATTAAACTTAGTCTCACTAGTGGTTAAGCTAGTCTAATTGCAAGAATAAAGATTTACCCTTATTGACGAGCTTCGGTCTACCTTACGGAACTTTAAGAAAGGTAGAAAAAATTCTTAGCCTACTGGAGAACCTGTAAGCATGGGAAATTAAAGGTTAATGACTGCAGATACATCTCTAGATCGTCAAGATCCTAAGAGCGGCAGTAATCGCTCGCTTTGGACAGGTATCTTTTTGGCTATTCTGGGCGTAGTGGCGCTTATTTTGCCTGTCTTCTCCACCATCGTCACTGCAACTTGGGTTGCTTTCATTCTGCTGACTGCTGGATTTTCTAAGGCAATTTTTGCTTTTCAAACAAAAGACAAAGGTGGCCTTATTTGGAAGGTGCTGCTCAGCGTTCTCTATATTGGGGCTGGCGCAACGCTGTTGCTCAATCCTCTGACGGGCGTTATTACGATCACGCTGCTGCTGGGAAGCTTCCTGCTGACAGAAGGTGTGTTTGAGCTGATCCTAGCTTTCCGCCTACGGCCTCAGCAAAACTGGACTTGGGTATTGGGAAATGCCCTGGTGACGCTTCTACTGGGAGGAATTGTTTGGTCTGGCTGGCCTTCTAACGCACCTTGGCTGCTAGGAACTGCAGTGGGTGCTAGCGTGCTAGCGACTGGTGTTTCCCGAACGATGATTTGCTTGAATGCTCGGACTTCTGGCACTGATGACTCGGATCAGCTTGATCAGGCGGCATCTGCTTAAAAAGAAGAAGTAAGGCAGAAGACAGAAGGAAAAGTCTTTTGCGATGAATTTTTTCACGGATTGATTCTGCGTTTCTGTCAGCCTGTGCGGGCTTGAATAAGTTCAAAAGACCCTGGTAGTGAGATTTCATTGCCAGGGTCTTTGTTGGCTGATGGTTTATCGCTATTCCATATAAGTCTGTGCGGATTGAACTGCACTGTGGAAATGCAGTTTCTGCACTTAAGAACAGAAATTGCCTAGCGCATTCTAAAGAAAATTTTGGTCGGTGCCTCCAGCAATTCGATGGGTAAACCTTCTAGAAGAGGCTTCAGTTCTTGAGAGTAACTATTTGATAAACCTAGATAAATTTGATCTCACAATAAGACTTAACCTAACAATAATTGGTCTTAAAAATATACAAATAAGTCCTCAAATGAGATTCGTTTTTTGATCATTGAAGACTTGTTGGTTCGCTTTGAGGAGTGCCCGGTAGAATGAGAGGATGCCTTCCTGAGCCAACTAGAGGCTGTGACTATGGGCTAAAAAGGCGCGAAAAGGCCTTTAAATTTTAGTCCAAATTTAGTCCACGATTTTTTTAAACGCCTCAAAAAGCCCTATTTGCAAGGCTTTTAGGACTTTGAGTATTTGCGTTACAGGCAACTAGTCTACCGTCACATGCAACTGTCACACATACAACTGCGCTTTCGCCTATATTGGTAGAGATAATTCACCTACTAGTAAGCACTAAACAAGTGGTAAAAGTCTCCAGCTTGCAGCAACTAGTAAAACTATAGATGTGCCTAACGCATTCCGTAGTTAGGCAGTCACCTGAAAGCAACTGCCAAGGCGTAGCGAAAGGAAGAGATCGTGAATAAACTTCCGTACGGAAAATTGAATGAGATTAGAGGGCATTAGGTTGCGGAGAAGAAAAACCATGCCTTGTTGCAAAGGAAGGAGTAATTTTCTCTATGAGCAGATCGATGCTGGTGAAGACAGAACTTTAATGACAATTGCGGGGTAGAGAAGCCAGCACCAAATTTTTTGAAGCGGTCTGTCCGTTGCTATTGACCTAATTTAGTTTCCTCTGGTCGGGGTGTAGCTCGTTCCTGCACTGGGTGTAGGGAACTGTGTCCAATGCAGCATCTGTAGCGCCAACTAACTAAGGAGAACTGGTACAAGTCAACGCTGTGGTAAATGCAGTGCAGAGCCATCAACCAACCTAAACAAGTCAGGTTCGAAAAAATCTGCTTGACTTAGAGTGCGCTCTAACCTCTAACGTGCAGATTATGGAACAGGAACTCATCACTCAGCAGGTCCAAGAACTCACTATTCAGCAGGTCGCTGCCGCCACTGGGCTCAGCGTCCATACCTTGCGCTATTACGAACGCTGCGATCTGATTGCGCCTATTGGGCGATCAAACAACGGTCATCGGCGCTACTCGGCTAACGATCTGCGCTGGATTGAGTTTTTGAACAAACTACGGCTGACGGGTATGCCGATTCGTCAAATGCAGCAGTATGCAGAGCTGGTGAGATCTCATCCCGACTCTGGGTTCCATCAGCGGCGGCAAATTCTAGAATCTCATCGCGAAGCAGTTTTGACCCAAATTCAGCAGCTTCAAGACAATCTTGCTGTTATCGACTGGAAGATTCAGCACTATTCAGAGCTAGAGGCAACCCTTAATGACTCACTCAAAACCTCTGAACAAACCCGATCCGCCTGAGATGCAAACCGAAGTAGTGATGCAGATGGCGGTTTATGCCGGATTTCCGCCTGTCCTTAATGGCATGACCGCTGTAAAAGAAGTTTTTGTAGAGCAACAGGAGTTAAACCATGAAAACCCGTAAGTTAGGTCAACTAGAGGTATCCGCGATTGGGCTGGGCTGCATGGGCATGTCTGAGTTTTATAGTGGTCGAGATGAGGCAGAAGCGATCGCAACTCTGCACCGTGCCCTAGAGCTAGGAGTCAACTTTCTCGATACTGCCGATATGTACGGCCCCTTTACCAACGAAGAACTGGTGGGCCGAGCCATTCAAGATCGCCGCGATCAGGCGGTGCTAGCCACCAAGTTTGGTAATGTGCGCACTGCCGAGGGCGGCTGGGGCGGTGTTAACGGCAAGCCAGAATACGTTAAGCAGTGCTGCGATGCCTCGCTTAAACGGCTGGGCATTGAAGTCATCGATCTCTACTACCAGCACCGGGTAGATCCCACAGTGCCTATCGAAGACACCGTTGGGGCAATGGCCGAGCTAGTACAGGTTGGCAAAGTGCGCTACTTGGGTCTGTCGGAGGCGGCTCCAGATACCATTCGCCGCGCCCATGCAGTGCACCCGATTACCGCCCTGCAAACCGAATATTCTCTCTGGAGCCGGGAGCCCGAAGACGAGATTTTGCCCACGGTGCGAGAGCTGGGCATTGGCTTTGTGCCCTATAGCCCCCTAGGGCGCGGGTTTTTGACCGGAGCTTACCAAAGCCCCGACGACTTTGCCCCCGATGACTATCGTCGTCACGCACCCCGATTTCAGGGAGAGAACTTTGCCAAAAATCTAGCGCTGGTAGATCAGGTGAAGGCAATTGCTCAAGAAAAAGGCGTCACCCCAGCCCAGTTAGCCTTAGCCTGGTTGCTAGCTCAGGGCAATGACATGGTGCCAATTCCAGGCACCAAACGCCGTCAATACCTGGAGGAAAATGTGGCAGCGGTGGACATTGAGCTTTCCCAAGCCGAGTTAGACCGTATAAATGCAGTTGCCCCTCAAGGCGCAGCGTTGGGTGACCGTTATGCCGACATGAGTACGGTAAATCGCTAGGGGGTTAGTGACTAAAAAATAATCTTTGCGGTTAGGCTCTTGTAGGTTGGGTTGAGCAGAGCGAAATCGAACAGGGTTTTGTTGGGTCTCGCAAGCTCGACACCAACCTACAAAAAGAGCCTGAACACACCGATAGGATAGGCAAAGCGTGCCCCTCAAAGCACACAACTGAGCAAGTCTCACAATCACTGCTTGGCAATGATTTGAGAGCCAACGGGTTCCCGTAAGGTATCCGCAATCTTTTTAAGAAAGCTGGCAGTAGGTACAGCCAAAATCAGTCCTAAAAATCCTGCAAACTTTGTGCCGATGAGTAGCGCAATGATGATCACCGCTGGGTTTAACCCAGTAATGCCTCCAATCAAACGCGGGGCCACTAAGTTGTCATTGATCTGCCCCAGCACAAGCGCCACAATCAACACCTCAAGCCCTAGCCAAACATCTTGAGAGGCCAGCAGCGCACTGACGCCAAGAATCGCCACCGTCCCCCCAAAAGGAATGATACTGACAAGGCCAATGACAACACCAAATAAAAGGCCAAACGGCACACCCAAGAGCATAAAAGTAATTGCCTGGGCTGCCGCTAGGATCAAGGCCAACGTTGCCTGACCCGAAAAATAGCCCTGAAAGCTGGGCTGAAGCGAGTCCTGTATCCGAGCCTGCCACTTATCGGGCAGCCAGCTTAAGATTCCATTCCAAAGGTCTTCCCCAGTAAACACAAGTAAGATGCTGAGCACCCCTGTGACCAAGAGGTTTAGGGCACCATCAATAGTCGTCAGAGTCACATTAATGACCTGACTAGTACCCGACTCAAGAGCACTAGAAATTTGATTAGCAGCTCCAATCGTCAGCTGATCTAAATCAATCGGTAAGCTCTGCAGGGTGGCTCGTTGCTCCAGCAAAAGCAACTCCGTCTTTGCCCGTTCGATCCATCGCGGCAATCGTTCGGCAAATTCGTTGAGCTGCTGCCAGACAATTGGCCCTAAGAAAATCACGAGAATGGTCGTCACTAGAAGGGCAATCAGCAAGACCAGGGCAATCGCCCCGCCTCGCGGAACACGCTGTTTTTCTAGAAACCTGATGGGATAGTCAAGCAGAAAGGCGATCAGGCTAGCGGTAATAACAACGCTGGTAACAGGCTGCAGCAGCATTCCCAGCCGATACAGCAGCCAGCCATTGAGACAGATCAGGGGAAAGGCCAATCCCACCGTTGCCCACTTAGGAAGGTTGGAAAGAGAAATCATTGGGGCTGTTTACCTTTCCAATTCTGAGATGTTCAATCCTGCCAGCGGAGCAAGAAAGGCTCGCAGGCGTTCAGCTATTTTAGCCGTACCCCCTGATCTGTTGGACTCAATATTCAGCGGCAGCACCGGATCGTGTAGGGAGAGCCGCAGCAAAAACCAGCCGTTTTCCTCAGGAGACTGGCAAGCAACGCGCACCCCCTCGTAATTGTTGGGCACCATTGCCCAATCAGGCTGAGTCGCAACGAACGCCTGTAGCTGATCGATCACCTCAGTGCCATAGCTCTTGAAGTCAGGCATCTGAATCTTGAGTCGAACTTCCCGACTTTCTTGGGGTTCTTGTAGGGCCGCCATCAGGTCAGTCAACCGCTTGCCTGCCAATCGAGCCTTTGCCAGCTCTACCAGCAGCTTGCTCACCAAATACGCCCCGTCATCCAAAAAGTAGTTTTCTTTCATCGCCCCGTGACCAGAGGTTTCAATCGCCAGCCAAGAGGGTTGGCCCGATTCGTCTAGCCGAATGGCCTCGTTAATGACGTTCTTATATCCCCGCTTGAAACGGTGGTGAATGCCTCCCAGATCACCCTCAATAAACTGGGTCAACCCATCAGAGGTGATGGAGTCGGTCACAATGGTAGAGCCGGGATGTTCTTGCAGGACGATTGCTGAAATCAGCGCGATTAAGCGGTTGCGGTTCAGTTCTTGCCCCTGGTGGTCTACCGCCGCACCCCGATCGACATCGGTATCAAAGATGATGCCAAAATCTGCCCCATTAGCGAGCACAGCCTGACAAATCGAGGCCATAGCCGCCTCATTTTCAGGGTTGGGAATGTGGTTTGGAAAGGTGCCATCGGGGTCTAAAAACTGGCTGCCGTGGGTATCTGCTCCCAAGGGTTCAAGCACTTGACTGGCGTAAAAACCACCGGCCCCATTCCCCGCATCCACCACAATCTTGAGCCCCTGTAGCGGCTGGTCAAACTGTTCGGGATGGTTCACCCCCTGCCGAATTGTCTGCACCAAGCCCGCTGCATAGGCTGAAATTAAATCACGGGTTTCAATGGCTCCGGGAACCGCTGCGTCTTTAAAGGCTGCCTGCTCAGCCAGCTGCAAAATGCGGGTGATGTCTCCTTTACCCAGCCCTCCTTGGCGGGTAAAAAATTTGAGCCCGTTGCGATTGAACGGTAAGTGGCTAGCAGTCAGCATAATCGCACCGTCGCAGCTAAAGTCTGGCAACACGGTGCTCATGAACATAGCCGGGGTAGACGCCATCCCCACGTCATACACCCGACTGCTTAGGGCAGCCATGCCTTCGATGACTGCCTGCATTAAGGTTGGGCCAGACAGACGGCTATCGCGGCCTACAGCGATCGTCAGCTCAGCCGCAGGTTTCTCTAGCTGCGAGGCCAGCCAGGTCACAAAGGCTTTACCCAAAATTGTGACAACGTCAGGGGTGAGGTTAACGGCTTCATCGGGAACCCCATCTAGGGCGACTCCACGAATATCCGACCCGTTTTGCAGGGCTGCCCAGTTAACCTGAGCCGTCGATAACGCCATTAATCGATTGCTCCACTCTATCTGTTGTCCCCACTACCATAGGGCCAGCGGCAAAGTTCTGGCAATTTCTTCAGCTTTTTGTACGCGATCGCAAGATTGCCTCGATATAGGTTGTGATGGGCACGCTTTGCTTTGCCCATCCTACAGCTCTGTTCTGTAGCTTAGGAGAATGGCATAAGCCAAACGCAGATTGCGATCGCAACCCCGCAGCAAGCATTAGTTCATCTTGCTTATACCCTAATCGCTAACGTATAAAGCGAAGTCGCTATGTAGTAAGCATTCATCCTGTTAGCTTATGTATTAAGGGCAAAGTAATAAACAACTGTCGCTATGCAATAAGCATTCATCCTGTTGGCTTATACATTAACGACAAAGCAATAAACAATTGCTGCTATGCAATAAGCATTTATCCCGTTTGCTTATGCATTAGTCCTTAAGCAATAAACAATTGCCCTTAATGAATAAACCAAAGCCCTTAAGTAATAAGCACTAGCGACTAATGCTTTTTGCTTTGCCTGATCACCTCCATTACTGCAAGCTTTTAGGCCAATAGCTAGCTTAGTGGCATCAATGAATGCAGCTGTAGCGGGTTGAATCAACTTAAGAGTTCAAGAAGGACTCATGCGTATACAAATGAGACTCATTTAGGTATAGGACAGTCTCATCACAAGACCAAATTCTATGCAGACTCTTAACCCAACAGATACGCTTAGGCAGCCGGAGTTGGGATTTAGGGTAGAGGTAAGGTTGCGATCGCACCCCCCTACTGCCCTAAATCTCTGAGACGCTGAGGTCTTCTGATAAAGAAATAAGCCAGTGCGCCAAGAAAATTCACAAATAGAATAATCAGCACCCAGACGAGCTTGCTGTTGCCTTCATCCGTCTCCTTCATGGCACAGTCAATCAACATCCAAAGCCAGAATAAGAAACCGCCTAACGCAATTGCAGCCGATATTAAGAGGGGGAAGATAGGAAGCACTAAGAGAGAATTATTTTCGGGAAAACTATCTTCGTATTGCTGAGGCACCATTGAAACATCAACACCGTTTTGCTGCAAAACAGGTATCAATTCCAGATCGGTAGAGCTCAAATTTACGGTTACCTGCTGTCCATCACGCTTTGTTGCGACTGCCTCCAACCCGTCATTACTCATGATGACGCTTTCAATCTGCCCGCTTTTTACCTGTTCTACAAACTGACTGTGAGACCATGTCGTCATTTCCGGCTCCCGGCTGCATGAAGTGTTAGCCAGCAAGACTGTTAAAAAGACGCCTGAAAGGGTGTAGAAAGCAGCACTTCTCCACCTTTTACCACTGTGAGGCATGGCAATTATGTCTCCCATTCGATGTAGAGTCGAGGCCCAACTTGGCGCAGACCCATCTTCAATTACTGTGATCCAGTTCGAGATGGCGAGATTGCGGAAATCCACTCAAGCATTTTATGGCGACCTACCCTTTAATTTCGTTCGTCGCTAGCAACAACCCGGCTCACATAGAAAGGGGAGGAAACCCTTTAGACTCCCTCCCCCTACAACACAATCAGTCAGACTTAGTCGCGGTTAACCGGCTCATCAATTGGGCTGAGGTCACCCACAAAGCGCAGCAGGTCAGCCATCGTAAACGTATCAGGCTCGGCAGAAGGCAAGAAAGGCGTCCAGTCGCGGTTGATAGCCAAGAAAGAACCGCTGTCACCTTCCAGCAGCCCCACAAACACCTCAGCAATAATTCGGCTGCCCACCTGGCCCAACCGCAACCCCTCACCCTGGATCTCAGCTTCCTTGAGGATGTAGTACCACAGCGGCGTTTCCCGGTCGAAGCCATGCTTCTTAGCCACTGCACCATCAGGCCCCGTCGCAATCTGCTCAGGTTTCAGCGGCTGAAGGCGCATACGACGAGCAATGCTTTGGCCAGTAGGCAGACCCAGACTGCGACCCCGCAACAAGTTGCGCGTTGCCAGCGAGTTGGGCCCAGGCACATTCGGCAGATTCTTGAGCGGGTCTACTAGGAACGGGTCGAGCTTGCGGCTGGCCTGTGCTGGAACCGTCTCATCCAGCTCAAAAAACCGCCGCCAGTCAATAATCCAGTCGCTAGGAATGGGCACTGGGAACGGATCGCTTGGGCTGCCCGACTTGCCCGTAAAGGAGAACAAGAGCTGCAGCGTTGCAGGCGTCACACCACCTGGCTTAGGCGTAAATACCCGGTTATAGTCGTAGATTGAGCGAATCATGCTGTGGCCCAATCGGTAAGCCGCAACCGAAAACTCCACTGGAATAAAGGGTTCTTGCTCAAACCGATAAAACTTGCGGCCCTTATCCAGCACCCGATCCAGCTGCTCTGCATCCAAAATGCGGCGGAGAAAGTCGTGCAGCACAATCCACTGATAGTGCCAAATCACCGTGTCTCTAGCTTCCTCAAAAACGCTCTTGCGCAGAGGAGAACGCCGCAGCAGCGTGCCATTCTTCAATCCCTCAACCACCTTGTTGTGGAATTTCAAAAAGGCCAGATGGAGCTGAGCCACAATCAGGTTTTCGTCGTTGCGAGGGTCACCAATAATCGCTAGACCGCTCGCCACCCGTGGTAAATCGTTGGGCAGGCTCGCCTTGATAGTACCGTCACCACGGCCTGGCTCAGAATTGGTTTCGCCGATTGCAAACTTCTCTTGAGGGGCAAAGCCACCGTCAAGCTGATAAAGGTAGGGCTGCACCGATGGCCCCAGCCCGTAAAGGCTGTCTAGCTCCAAAACCGGAGTACGAAAGTTAAAAATCGCCAGCGGGTCTACCTGCTTCTCTTGCAAAGCAGTGGTGTCTAGCGTGATGTCGTGGTCAATAAACTGGCCCAGGTAGGTATAGCCCGCCGGAACCTTGATATTGTCACCCGCCGGATCATCGTTCGTGCCGTCGGTCATTGCCGCGCCCAACTCGACCAGGCTTTCCTCAGAAGGAATAAAAGGCCGCAGTGCCGGAAACATCCTGCCAAACTTGCCAGTAGGGGCCGTGGTGCCCATCGGGTACTGGTCAGCAGTGCGATCGCCAAAACCATGAAATCTAGCCATTCGTGCTATCTCTCCTCTCGCAGCTATTTTCTGCTGGAATATAGACACTCTGGCTTATGCCTAAGTGCGATCGCATGACCCGCGCGGGTACTTGTGACAGAGGTTCCCTCAAGCAACCTTAAAGTTCGGCAAGCAGCTTTCAGACCCTAGCTAAACCTGATCAGGATCAACACCCAGCTCTCGCAAACGGGCCGCCAGCCGCTCAGCTTTAGTCAAGATCCACGCGCCTTGAGCGTCGTACCAGCGCAACCAAGGACGGGTGATCTCCCGGTATTCGCCCTGCCATAGGCCCAAGCCGATTTGCAGTTTAGGCAGCCAACACCGAGCCTCTGTCAAGGGCACTTCTTCATAGGCCCCAGAAACCAATGTGAAAGCCTGTAATTGATTTGTGTAGCGGTTGTAGACAAGGTAGTAAGGCACGCGCAAAATCTGCTCGTAAACCGTCCACTTGGTTGGTGGCTGAGCAGGCAAATCAAGTGTTTTGCCCAGGTCTTCGTCCTCAGTGCCAGGAGATACCAGCTCAACAACAACATCTGGGCTTCTTCCTTCCTGCCAGAGCACATAACTCAGCCGCAAATCTTGTTCTTCATAGAGCCGAGGAACGCCTGTTACCGCAAACCAGTCAGGGCGCTTATACCAAAGGGGGTGGCGAGCATCGTAGTAGAGATTGAGATCGCTTCCGGTAAAAACCTCGTTGCGGGTGTAGGCGGTCAGACTAAACGTTTCACTCAATAAATGAGGCTGAAGCGAATGAAACTCGTCAGGCAAGCCAGGTTCCTCCAACGACTCGCTGGGCAGATCATACATAGTTGGCAGCGATACCTTAGGCGAGAGCGGCGGCTCGGCCTGCGGTATATGGAGGGGTTGAGACATCTTTGTGGAGGTAGAAAGTTCAACTTGCCCTCATTGTAGTTGGCTTAGGACGAGGGCTGGTCTGGTTGCGATCGCACCTCAAAGCCAGTCCTTAGTTAGTTCCTGCACTCCCGTTGCCACCAACGCCGATTCCAGATCGGCCAGCAGATCAAAGGCTTCAGCCCACTCCACCCGATAACCGTAGTCCAGAGTCTCCTGCTTAGTTTGGTTTATCTACACGCTCAAGAAACCGGGTTTTTTACACACTCAGCAGCTTCAGACTAGCTTGAGAATAGAAACCCGGTTTCTAACACCACGCTTAAGAAACCGGGTTTCTTACATGCTCAGCAGCTTCAGACTAGGCTGAGAATAGAAACCTGGTTTCTAACGCCTCGTGGTATCTGTATCTAGCTAATCAAGCGGCTGTCGCCCCCTTCCAAAATTGTGCCTTCCAGATTGGTATCGTCTAGTCTGGCTCGGCTTAAGTTAGCCCTTTCTAACGACGCCTGACTCAAATTGGCCTCATGCAGATCTGCCGTTGCCAAATCTGCCCCGCTGAGATCCGCTGCCTCCAGATTGGCTCTAGTCAGATCAGCCTCACTGAGATCGGCTTGGCTAAGGTCGGCCTGTCCCAAATCCGCCGCCTTCAAATCAGCCTGAGTTAAAATCGCCCCTTCTAGAAGCGTACCTTCCAAAATGGCATGGTCGAGAATAGCATCGCTTAAGTCAGCGCTGCTTAGATCAGCCTGGGTCAAGTTCGCACCGCTCAGGGTCGCGCCGCTTAGGTCAGCTCGGCTGAGGTTGGCCCGCTGTAGAGTAGCACCCTCTAGCATGGCTCCATGCAAGACTGCCCCGCTCAAATCGATGCCGTCTAAAGCCGCGTTTCTCAAATCTGCAATGCTAAAGTCCCGTTCACCTGCCTCGTAGCGTTGCTTAAGTTCTTCAGGGTTCATGGTGTAGCGCTCCATCCCTTACGTCAAAGTTTAGTGGATGAAAGGCATCATAAAGGGCTTTGTAGCGGTTCACGGTCGCTCTAGAGAGATAGCCAAATGCCTCCCAAGAGACACACCTTTACTCAGCTCAAGCGACCGCCCACAGCCCCGCACCCATCTCCCTTTGCCTTAATCCTTCAGCGGGTCATGCCCCCAATTCATTAGCGAATAGCGCCAGCGAGTATCCTCTACATCCCCCGAGGGCCGCTGAGCACTGTGCCGATGAATATAGCCAATGACCTTACGCATATGAGCTAGATCGTCTTCGCCGTAGTCGGCCTGGTGCTTTTGCAGCAGCTCAACAATTTGCCGCCCCGACTGGTGCCCGGTCGATTCTTCGTCGCCATCTTTTTGGCCTACGCTCTGCGACTCCTCCGTTTGCAGCCACGACTCTAACTGGCCGGGAGTCATGTTGACTATTGCCTTAAATTCGTCGATCGTTTCTCGCTTGGAATGTTCGGACATCGTGTGTGCTGATTAGGTTTAAGTGGTTGCTGTCATCCTAAAAACTTAGTCAGGGGCGCAGCCTCTTTCCTCTGGTCAAAATGAAACAAAACCGAGGCTGCCGCGCCCCATCTCCGCTGAGAGATCGCTAGCTTAGAGGGTAGCGATCTGCAATTGGGGGTGAACGTTCAGTGAACTTAATTGGCTTCTTGCTGCGAAATTCGTGGCGTGTCATGGTGATGGCAGGGTTGACCGGCATCATCAGTGGTGGGACGAGCGTGCTGCTGCTGGCGCTAATCAATCAGACGCTTGGTAGTGATCAGGTAGCAGGTAGTCTGGTGCTGTGGAGTTTTATCGGTCTAGCCGCAGTGACGCTGCTGAGCAGCCTGACCTCTCAAATTTTGCTGGCAACGCTGTCTGAGTCGAGCGTGTTTCGCCTGCGGCTTCAGCTCAGCCGCCAGATCTTGGCTGTGCCGCTGCGCCAGCTCGAAGCGCTCGGTGCCAATCGCCTGCTGGCAACGCTGACCGAAGACACGTTGACCATTGGCAATGCTGCTTTTAACTTGCCTTTTATCTGCGTTGATCTGGCGCTGGTGCTAGGCTGTCTGGCTTATCTAGCCTGGCTATCGGTACCTGTACTAGCAGGGACTTTGGTGTTTTTGATAGCTGCGATCGCACTGGTACAGTGGCTCATTAATCAAACGCTGCGGGTCTTCAAACAGGCGCGTGAGCAGCAAGACTTTCTGTTCAAACATTTTCAGGCAATCACCGCCGGGCTAAAAGAACTCAAGCTGCACCGAGAACGGCGGCAGGTCTTTTTTACCGAGGAACTGCAAAGCACTGCCGAGAAGCTGCGTGATTATCGGGTGGCGGGGCTGCGGCTGTCTGCGATCGCAAGCAGCGGCGGCGAAATTCTTCTATTCACGCTGCTAGGGCTGCTGGTTTTTGGATTGCCCAACTGGGTTGAAATGACCCCTACTGTGCTCTCCGGCTATGTGCTAACCCTCGTCTATCTGACCCGCCCCCTACAAAGCCTGCTGCAAAGCCTGCCAGGTTTGGGGCAGGCCAGCGTTTCTCTGCAAAAGGTGGATGCTTTGGGCCTGTCGCTGGCTGAACACGCCGAAACAAATGAACAGCTGCAGTTTTCGTCTACCTTCACCCCCACTCAAATCGATCTGGTGCAGCTCACCTACACCTACCCCAACGACACTGACGGCAGCCACTTTACCCTTGGGCCGATTGACCTAACGATTAAAGCAGGAGAAGTGGTGTTTATTGTGGGCGGCAACGGCAGCGGCAAATCGACTCTAGCAAAGCTGCTGGTAGGTCTGTATAGCCCCGATGAAGGCAAGATCTGCGTCAACGATATGCCTATTACCGACCAAAACCGAGAGGCGTATCGGCAGCTCTTTGCCACCGTGTTTGCAGACTTTTTTCTGTTTGAAAAGCTTTTGGGCCTGAACTTAGCCGATCTGGATGCTCAGGCTAAAACCTATCTGGAGCGGCTACAGTTGGGCCACAAAGTGCAGGTAACCGAGGGAATGCTCTCGACCTTAAACCTGTCTCAGGGGCAGCGTAAGCGACTGGCATTGCTGACAGCTTACCTAGAGGATCGACCTATTTACCTGTTTGACGAATGGGCCTCCGATCAAGACCCTTACTTTCGTGAGATCTTCTACCACCAGATTCTGCCAGAGCTGAAGCAGCAGGGAAAAACGGTGCTGGTAATTAGTCATGACGATCGCTATTTCTCGATTGCAGATCGGCTGCTCAAGCTGGAGTATGGCTCTGTTGTGGGTGAGGGGTAAAAGCCTTTCTAGTAGGGGTGCAGGGGCCTGCACCCAATGCAGCATCTGTCGCTGAAACAGGAGGGATTGATCCTCCCTCCGCTCAGGCTACGCCTTCACTGGCAAGGCTACCAACATCGGCCCCTCAGGAATAAAGCGAGCAGTCAAATTGGTTTTCTTTTCCAAAGCCCGGAAGTTGGCAATGGGGATGGGGGTATCGAGCTTTTCTAAGTCCTGAATTCGCCAAAAAATAGCCCAGGTGGGGGCATCATTTTGAGTTGAAACAGGCCGATGCAGAGCGCTTCCAGGATAGCGACCTCGGCGAGAGTGGACATGCCCAATGTAGGTGGCGCGCCAAGTCACCTGGTGGTTCAATGGCTGCTCTTTAGCGTGGGAGGCATAGAAATATATTTCCACTGGGGCCTGCTGGCGCAGCTGATCGGCCTTGCCAAAAACTTCAAAGGCATCACTGCCGTAAGCGACCACAGGCGGAGTTTGCGGCGGGGTGGCGTCGAGCTGTTGTGCGATCGCATCTAGACCCGTAATCAGATGGTTCTCAGGAACCGGAGCCAAAATTGCAAAGGCGCGGGTAGTTGAAGTATCCATTTAAAGCAAGAGGTGTGAGGGTAAAGACGCAGCCAGAGCAGCGCCCTGATGGTTAATACAGCTCATCCATTTAAGTCCCCCAGCAGTCCCCTTGCCAAGCATTGTTTTACAGCCAGTTCTGGTGTAAGAGGAGACGCGTTCTCTCTTCTCCTACCGCTTCCGCAACACCCCCAGCGCTACCCCCCCCGCCACCAATCCCCAAAAAGCAGAACCAATGCCCCACAGAGTCAGCCCTGAAGCCGTCACCAGAAAGGTGATCAGAGCGGGTTCGCGCTCCTTTTCTTGAGACAAAGCAGTGGCTAAGCCATTGCCGATGGTGCCTAAGAGGGCTAGACCTGCGATCGCAAGCACCAGCTCTTGGGGAAAAGCGGCAAAGACTGCCCCGACAGTTGCACCAAACAGACCCACCAAGAGGTAAAAGCCACCTGCTGCCACAGCGGCTACATAGCGTCGGGCCGGATCTTCGTGAGCTTCTCGGCCCATGCAGATAGCCGCCGTAATCGCAGCCAAATTCAGGGCAAAGCCGCCGAAAGGGGCCAGCAATAGTGTGGCAACCCCGGTCCAGCCAATAATGGGGGAAATAGGCACCGAGTAGCCCGAGGCCCGAATCACGGCGACCCCCGGCACATTTTGCGAGGCCATCGTCACCACAAACAGCGGCAGGGCTATTCCCACCAAGGCCCCAACTGAAAACCGGGGCAGCGTCAGCACCGGCTGCGCCAGCTGCAGGCTAATCGTCTCAAAGCGCAGCAGTCCTTGGGTGCCTGCAATCAGAAGGCCCAAACTCAGGGCGGCAATCACTGCATAGCGGGGCGATAGGCGGCGGGCAATCAGGTAGGCGCAGAACATGGCAAAGGTCAGGCCAAACTGCGTTTTCATCGCCACAAACACATCTAGCCCAAAGCGCAGCAGCACCCCCGCCAGCAAACCGGATGCCAGCGATAGGGGAATGCGGCTCATGGCCCGCTCAAACCAGCCCGTAAAGCCGCAGATCGTGATCAGCAGAGCTGAGATGAGGAATGCGCCAATCGCTTCTGCCATAGGCACTCCCGCAGCTGAGGTGATCAGCATGGCAGCTCCCGGCGTAGACCAGGCTGTCACCACCGGCACCCGGTACCGCAGCGACAGCGTAATAGAGGTCAGCCCCATGCCCAGGCCAAGGGCCAACATCCAAGAGCCAATCTCCTCTGGCGTGGCGTTGAGCGCTTGGGCCGCCTGAAAGACAATCACAGCAGCACTGGTAAAGCCCACCAGCACTGTCACGAAACCCGCAATGATGGCCGAAGCCGAGCAGTCTTTGATCAGGTCTGATGGAGTCACAAAGCTTTTTGAAGTCATGGCCGTGCAGTTTCGACTTCCTCAGCCTACGGACCTTGCCCTCAACCGTCTTGGACAGAATTGCCCTGGCGGTACTGCCCCGGCGTCACGCCAAAGACCCGTTTGAAGTGGCGGGTCAGGTGGCTCTGGTCATAGAAGCCGTGATCAAGGGCGACCTCGGAAATTGGCTTGGGTGTTTGCAGATCGCGTTTGGCTTGCAAGAGCTGCCAGTGGCGCTGGTAGCTGTGCGGCGGCAGCCCCACCTGCTGATGAAAGCTGCGGATCAGGTAGTAAGGGCTAAGCCCTACGTGCTGGGCCAGAGCTTCAATCGACAGGTTCTCTGTGTAGTGCGCTTCTAGGTAGGTGCGAGTTTTTGCGATCGCACCCCTCTCTGACTTAACCAGCAGCGGGCAATAACCAGATTGAGCCTGCCTAGCCAACAGCTGAGCCAAAAACTCCAGTAATAGGGTTTGCTGCTCTAGCTGAGAGGCAGGTGCGCTCAGAGCCTGAAAAGCTTGATAAAAGGCAGCTCGAAGCGGCTGATCCCAAGCCGCTGGCTGGCGGAAATAGGGCAGCCCCTGACTCGACCACTCCAGTTGAACCAGCATCCGTTTCAGCAAAGGCAGGCTGATATAGAGGTTGCGAAACGTCCAGCCGCTCTCTGATCCAACGTATCCCGTATGCACTTCGCCAGGATTGATCAAATTAAAGCTGTGGGGGTAGGCATGGTGAGCGACCCCTCGATAGGTAAAGCCTCCCAGCCCAGCCTCGTTTAGGCCGATGGTATAGCCCTCATGAAAATGCTTGTCAAAGCGATGGCGAAACAGCCGGGCACTAAACAGTTCCAGCCCAGCAATGCCGGGGTTCCACAATTTTGCAAAATCTTGGGGTGCATTCATCGCCCTTTTACCGACTGAAGGTTTATCAGCCCCAGAAAGCAGACAGCTAATTACTTTTGACTTCTCTTGCTAAAGATCCATCCGATAGGGTCCACCACTGCAGAGAGAGTGTTGATTGTAAATCGTTTGAATACAAAAAACAGCCGAGGAACAGGTGGATGGATCGCAGCAGTATTTTCAGCAACAGGCTGGCCAAATCCTTCTAGACCAAATGCGATCGCAACCAGCAAAATCAGTCGGAGAAACACAATTGGGCTGACTATTACCGCCGCTTCCCCACCGCCTGTCAAGACCGCAAAACCGAGATAAACCGAATCCAAAAAGAATATGCCTAACACCAGCAGCAAAGCTGCCCAAGATCGCTGCCAAACTCGTATGCCCAGAAAAAGATACAGGCCGCCCACCCCAACAGCCAAAGCGGCTGAAGAGCCTGCCACAGTCAATCCCCCAAAAGCCAGGGGCGAGAAAAGCCCAAATCCCAACAGTAGTACGGTATTAGGCCAGATCCGCAGGGACAAGTTCAGCAGGCCAAAGACACCCGCCATACAGTTCACGCCAGCGATTAGCCCGATTGCACTGAGAGCAACTGTTAGCAGCTGAACCGATCTGACCTGAACCAGAGGCTGATCGTTAAGCGACAAGCCGACATCATACGGCACAGCCCCCGAATACAGCAGGCTAACACGCAGAGTGGCCCCACTCGAAAGGGTAAATAGCTGTTGCGGCAGCGCCTTTAGGTTTGGAATTGTTCCTATCCGCTGGCCGTCTAAATAGAGACTACACCTGCGCCAGCCCCGCCGCCAGGAAACTTCCAGTCGATGGCCCAGCTCCAGCGGCAAAAGGTACGTTCTTTTTGGCATTGGCCTGACCCTCCATTCTGCAGCTTGAGTCCAGTACAGCCTGCCCAACAACTCCCAAATGAATTCTAGGCAATTCTAGATTGAGCGATCGCATTCGCCGCACCGCACCAGCTTAAAAAAATCGGTAAACCAGGCGCTGAAACAGCCATCCCCAGAGCAGACTGCCCACCACAGCCACTACAAAATATCCAGGGACAGTCACCCACAAAAATAGGTAGGCAATCACCATTCCCAGAAGAAAATTGGCGGGTGGGCAAAGACACATTAAATTGCCATCGCAGTTACAGTCTCGATTCACAATCGCCCAGATCAAGGTAGCAAACAGCGGGAAGACCAAGACCCAGTAGACAACCCAAAAGATAACGCTTCTGCCCCAAGCATCCTGCCTTTGAAGAAAGCCAAAAACCCTCGCTTCCAACAGCCCCAGCCCTGCCCCACCCACGGCTCCCCCAGCCAAAAAGCCTTTGAAAAGTGAAGGTTCAATGGCCTCATTAGCCCACACACCATACAGGCCTGAAAACGTAACACTCCAGACAACTGCCCAAAAGGCAGTGTTGAGCACAACCCACAGCAGGATAGTCCGTAGCCGAGCCCGATTCATGGATCTGTCTGATTACTCCACCTTGGCCTCTGCTCTATCAGCTTGGACAGTAGCTTCGATCTCATCAAGCGTTTTTAGCACCAGGCGCTTAGCCTCCAGCTCCCAGCCCCATTTTTGGATTTGGAAGGCCACGTAGAACCCGATTCCAGTAGCAATCAGGTCAAACGGCTGTTTCCAGGAAATGCCCAGCAGCAGCCCCAGCCCCCCAATTCCCCAGAAGGGCAGCGCTACTGTTTGGCGGTTTTCTTCCACCAGCTTGGCCACAAAGTTTTTGGGCATAGCAGATTCAACTTGCGATCGCACCTCTGCCTGCTCCGTGTAAGGCACGACAAAGCTAAACTTGCGTCGCAGCTTCTCAATCTTGCGAGCATCCGTGCTGTACTCGGTTAGCTCATCTTCTGCCATGCGAATTAGCTGCGCTGCTTTATCCATACTATTTCCCTGGAGGAGTGTTTCTATCCTACGGCGAAGCGGGCGAACAAACACTTGCGATGGCTTTTACAGCCATTTTCGCCTGCATTCACCACTCATCCACCCCTCTACCCATATCTACTCCCTGCAGCCTACTAGTGCAAAAATCGCTGCAAGGGCCGCTCCAACGTCCGACCATTGCACTCCAGCAAACGGCAGTGCCGTAGCGGCTCCCGTAGGATTGAAAGGAATTGTTAACGGCACCCACTGGAACGTACTGTGAGCGGTCTTTTTCTTCTAACCAGCCAAGCCCCTGATCTGGGCAGCGCAGCCGCTGCGACTACTGAGTTTACCGGGCTAGTCAACACCTTGATCATCCTGCTGCTGGTGGCGACTGGAGTGGCCCTGATCACGCGGCGGCTGCACATTCCCTACGTAGTCGGTTTGGTGGTAGCAGGGTTGGCCATTACCAAACAGGCCCTACCAGGCACCATCGGACTCAATCCAGACCTGATCTTGAATCTGTTTCTGCCGATTTTGATCTTTGAGGCTGCTATCAATACCGATTTCAGCCGTCTGCGTAGCACCGTCAAGCCGATTGCTCTCTTGGCTGGGCCAGGGGTGCTGCTGGCAGCCTCGATTACCGCTGCGCTGCTGCAGGCGGGCCTGGGTATGGCCTGGATTACCGCCGCCGCAACGGGGGTGATTTTGACTATTACCGACACAGTCTCTGTCATTGTCGCCTTTCGCGAAGTGCCTGTGCCCGGACGATTAGCGACCATTGTCGAAGGCGAGAGCCTGTTCAACGACGGTATTGCCCTGGTGCTGCTAAGTCTCATTGCCACCTTCCATACTCAGGGAACGGTGACCCCGACAGCGGCGCTTTCGCAACTGCTGGTGGCCTTTGTCGGCGGCGGCTTGGTGGGTCTGGGTTTGGGCTACCTTTGCGTCGGCCTATTCTCCCAACTCGATGATGCCCTCAGCGATCTGCTGCTGACTGTGGCCGTGTCGCTGGGCACGTTTCAGCTGGGTCAGGCATTGGGGGTGTCGGGTGCGATCGCAGTTGTTGTCACCGGCCTGGTCATCGGCAATCTGGGCTTTAGCCGCACCTCAGCCTCTACCCGCGTCACTCTGCTCAACTTTTGGGAATATGCCGGGTTTGGGGTCAATACCTTCATCTTTTTGCTGGTAGGAATTGAAGTCAACTTAGGCACCCTGTGGTACACCATTCCCGCCGCCCTCTTTGCCATTCTGGCTTATCAGATCGGGCGCATTTGCTCCATTTATCCTTTGGTGGCCCTGCTCAACTTCTTCGATCGCCCCATTCCCCTGCGCTGGCAGCACGTGCTGATTTTAGGCAACGTCAAAGGGTCGCTGTCAATGGCGCTAGCCGTCAGCCTGCCGCTTACCCTGCCCGGCCGCCCTGAAGTAATTGCCCTGGTCTACAGTGCCGTGCTGCTGTCGCTCATTGGTCAGGGGTTGGCCCTACCCCGGCTCGTCAAACAGCTCAACCTCTCCCCCATCTCTCCCCTGCGGCAGCACATCGAAACCCTACAGCTCAACCTGATCTCCTCTAAAGCCGCCCAGCAAGAACTCAATAGCCTGCTAGAGTCGGGCAGCCTACCCAAATCCCTTTACGAAGAACTGTTTGCCGCCTATCAGGCTCGTATCGCCACTTCCGAACGAGAGCTGCGAGACCTCTACAATCAACGCTCAGACATAGCCCCCGACCCGGTTGAACAGGGCTACCTAGACAGCCTGCGCCGCCGCCTCTTTTTAGCCGAAAAAGGAGCCGTTCGCAGAGCCGCCCGCAAAGGACTGCTGCCCGACGACTTGGCCCAGTCCTACGTGAGCGAACTTAACGAGAAGCTGATGACTTTGAAGGATGAGTGAGGGGAGGAGGAGAGAGGTATAGGGCAAAGCTGAGGCGCTTTTTTATCTGCACATTCCTAAGAAGTCAATCATGTGCCTGACCAGATGGGGCTTTGTCACGGCCAAAATCGTGGAGCCTCGCTCCAGCACCGTGCTGCCATTGGGAATGGTTAGGTCTTCGTGGGGGTGGGCCTGGTAGCCAATAATCAAAGTTCCTGCTGGAAATCGGGGGTCGCGGGCTACCTCAGCCAGCGTTCGCCCGACCAAGTAGCACTCCTGGGGAATCGATAGCTTGAGCACCTCTATCTGATCTTGCTCGAAGTGCATCATGGCATCCACTTGGGGATACTCAATCGCGTTGAGAATGCGGGTGATAGCTAGATCAGTGGTGCTGATGATATGGGTGGCTCCGGCCAGTTGATAGGGTTCGGCAAAGTCGCGATCGCTCATTCGCACTACGATCTGGGGTACTCCATAGTGCTTAGCTAGGGTCACCATGGCCAGATTTAGCGCGTCGTCGCGCAGCGCTGCAATCACCGCATCAGCCTTGCGAATGCCTGCCTCCATGAGCACTGTAGTGCTAACAGCGCTGCCTTCAAAGGCCATTACCCCAATTTTTTCACGGGCGTGCTGGCAGGCCGCAGGCGCGGTGTCGATTAGCGCTACAGTGTGACCTGTCTGGAGCAGTGTCTCGGCCAGATTCAGGCCCATCATGCCAGCTCCCCCAATCAAAACGTACATACAGCCTCCCCTAGCGCTGACTTGGTGCAGATGGCCTCACTATGGCGCGGAGTTGGGCCAGGTCGCAATAATCAGGACCGAGTTATCTCTCCTGCGCTTCAATTTTTAATTGGGTTCTTGCTTAATCCACCAGACACTTCGTAGTCTTCTACTGAAGCGCCCGATTGACGGATTGAGATGAATAGTCTTTCATATGAAGGAAAATTCATCTTTGTGGGAATGGGAGCTGCTGATGCCTCAGGCAGATCCTGCTATGCCGTCTTTCTGCGCCCGTCAGCTGCGGATTCTGGCAGATCAGACTCGTCTGGCGGTTGTGCAAATGCTGATGGAGGGTCCGAAACACGTAGGTGAGCTGAATCGGCGACTAGACCTAGAGCAGAGTCTCCTATCTCACCACCTTAAAGTGCTGCGTCGGGAGGGACTGGTGGTGTCGAGTCGAGAGGGCAAAGCGGTTCTCTATCAGCTTGCCCCCGGTGTGCAGATAGGTTCGGCTAAAGCCCTCAACCTGGGCTGCTGCTCTCTGTCTTTTGAAACTGGGGCTTAGTGCCCTTCCCACTTCAGTAACGCGAATAAGGAAGTTGACATGGTTAGATTTCGCACAAAAGGCTGGCTAGGAGCATTCCTAGCGGGGCTGCTGGCGCTGGTCGTAGTAGTAGCCTGTACACCCCAGTCTTCTCAGCCCGATGCCGCTGCCCCAGACTCTGTACAGCTCACTCAACTCAAGTTTGGGGTAGGGCCTTATTTCCCAACGCCTAACGAAAACCGTAAGCAGTTTGAGCCGCTGTTTCAGGAAGTAGGCGAGCAGCTGGGCTTACCGACTGAAGTGGTGGTCGCCGACGACTGGATTGGCATCTCTGAGGCGCTGCGCTCTGGCACGCTGGATGTGGCTTGGCTCGGCCCTTGGGGCTATGTGCTGGCTCACCACAATGAGCCGTCGCTCGATGCGATCGCAACCGTCAAGTACAAAGACCAGCCCACCTACTACTCGGTGCTCATGGCCCGCGCCGACGCCCCCTTCGAGACTCTAGAAGAAGCCATTGCGCTCAGCCAGCAGGGCGAAAAGCTCAAAATCAGCCTAGCCGACGTCGGCTCTACCTCCGGCTGGTTGGTGCCCCAAGCCGAGTTTTTGCGCCGCAATCTCGATCCCAAAGCTGTGTTTGACTACAGCGAAGGGGCCAGCCACGCCGCCCAGGCCATCGCGTTGCTCAACGGCCAAGTTGATATTGCCTCCGATTACGATCGCAACCTCGACGTGCTGACCAGCGAGGGCAAAATCGACAAGAGCCAGATCAAGATCATCTGGCAGTCAGATCCGCTGCCCAACGACCCCATTGTGGTGCGCGGTGATTTCCCAGAAGATCTCAAAGCCCGTCTGCAGGAGGTTTTGGTCAATCTCACCCCAGAGCAGACCGAAACTTTGCTACCCCCCAACTACACCGGCTTTGTAGTCTCCGACGGCAGCAACTACGCACCCATCGAAACGGCTGGCAAGTCAGTTGGCAAGCTGAAGTAGTTCTGCGCAAAAAGTCTGCTGTAAGATCCCCTAGCTTCTTGAATAAAAGCTTTCCCCTGCCCCTCTTGCAAGGGGGGCAGGGGGATTCTCAAGCTATGCCCTAGAAACATTGCTCCTATGACCCGCCCCCCGCTCGAACCTACCAACGGCAAATCAGCTCCCCCGCCTAGTTACGATGCCCTCCTCAAAGGCGAATGGCAGCGTCAGGGGGGCCTTTGGCGAGTGCTGCGCCACAGCTTTTGGGCGTTGCTGGCAGGCGCTATCCTCATTGCCAGCGCCCGTGAAGCCAGGGTTGACCCGCAGCAGTTTTGGCAGCGCCTGCCCCAGATGGGGAACTGGCTAGTGCGGCTGTTTCCGCCCGACTTCAGCGAACTGCCGATTTTTCTAGAAGCAATTTGGGAAACGCTGGCGATCGCCATCATTGGCACGGGAGTTGCGATCATGGCGGCTGTCCCCTTAGCCATGATCGTGGCCCGCAATGTCACCCCTTTCAAAGGGTTGGCAACCCCGCTGCGGGCATTCCTGAACCTGCTGCGGGGTATCGATACCGCAATTTTTGCCCTATTTTTTGTCTCGATTGTGGGTTTGGGGCCATTTGCTGGAGCCTTAGGCGTGGCCCTACACACCACTGGATCGATGGCTAAGCTCTATGCCGAAGTGCTAGAAACCTTGCCAGCCGAGCCAATCGAGGCGGTTGAGGCAGCAGGATGCGATCGCATTCGAACCTTCACCTTTGCCGTTCTGCCAGAAGCGCTACCGGGACTGATCGGCATCAGCCTTTACCTGTGGGAGTTCAACGTCCGTTCCTCAGTCATTTTGGGCATTGTGGGGGCGGGCGGCATTGGCTACGAGCTGCTGGTCAGTCTCAAGCTGCTCGACTTTCCTCGGCTCTCCACTATTCTGCTGCTAATCTTGGGCATGGTCAGCCTGATCGACGCCCTCAGTGCCCGCCTGCGGCAGCGGTTGGGGTAAGCCATGCTAAGAGTTGAGAGCCTAACCAAAATCTATGACAATGGCCGGACTGCCCTAGAGCAGGTCAGCTTTGAAATTGCGCCCCACTCCTTCACTGCTGTTTTAGGCCCCAGCGGCGCAGGCAAGACCACCCTGATGCGCTGCCTTCTGGGGCTAATTCGCCCCACCCACGGCCAAGTCTGGTTTCACGGGCAGAACCTCACCCGCTGCTCCGCCCGCGAACTTCAGCAGGCTCGCACCCAAATCGCTACCATCGCCCAGCAATTCAACCTAGTGCGCCGCCGCAGCGCCCTAGAAAATTGCTTAGGTGGGCGGCTGCCAGAGCTGCCGCTCTGGCGCTGTGCATTCAGCCAGTTTCCGCCCGATTTGCTCAAGGAAGGGCTAGCCGCCCTAGAGCGAGTGCAGCTGCTCGATGTCGCCTTTCAAAGAGCCGACCAGCTCTCAGGGGGGCAGCAGCAGCGGGTCGCCATTGCCCGCGCCCTCACCCAGCGGGCCAGCCTGATTTTGGCCGACGAACCCGTAGCCAGCCTCGACCCCGAAACGGCTCACACAGTCCTGGGCCTATTGCGATCGCTCTGCCAGCAAGAAGGACTGACGGTGCTCTGCAATCTGCACCAAGTGGAGCTGGCTCGGGAATATAGCGATCGCATCCTCGGCATTCAGTCCGGCAAACTGGTGCTCGACGTGCCCACCGCCCAGTTCAATACCACTAGCATGGCCCACCTCTACAAGCCCTGACCCCACCGAACCAGCAAAAGATCGCAGCCCAACGCGGTTAACTGCGCCTATAGCGCTGCTGCAACTCATAGACTCCTAGCAACAAAACTCCCACTATGAGCGGCAGAAAAAAGTAGATGATCCGATAAACCAGCAGCACCCCCAGCAGACTGTCCGCCGCAATCGGCGGCGAGATCAGCAGCAGCAGCACCGTCTCAAACACCCCCAACCCCCCCGGCACATTGCTGATAATGCTAGACAACAGCGCCAGCAGATAAGCCCCAAAAAAAGCAAAATAGCTAAGGCCCGAGCTTACTCCCGTAAACCACAGCAGCACATAAATTACGCCTGCTGCTGCGGCCCAGTCGCCAGAGGTCACCAAAATCTGAGCTAAAGATAGCTTCAGCGGCAGGTTTGGCAAGCTCCACCGACCAATTTTGACGGGGTGACGATTAAGCCCAGTAATCGTCAGGTAAGCGGCAATCATCGCTAGAAAAAGCAGACCAATGGGGCGCACCGTCTCAAAGGGCAAATGCAGCAGACCCGGCAAAGGCAATGGGTCTAGCGTAAAGACCAGCCCACAAAGAAAAAACAGGCCAATCCAAAAGCTCAGACCACAAAAAGCAGCTATTTGAGCAACTTTACCTGCCGACAGCCCCCAAGCCGAATAAAAGCGATAGCGAATAGCCCCCCCGCTCAGCATGGCCATACCCACACTGTTGCTAATTGCATAGCTGATCACGGCCACCAACGCAGTTTTACGGTACGGCAGCGGATGGCGCACATAGCGGGTCGCTAGGGTATCGTTGCCCGTGAGAAACAGAAAATTGAGCCCAGTCAGCGCCACAGCTGCCCCCAACGCCTCGACCGGAATCGACCGAATGTTGTTAAGAATTGCCCGAGGCGGATACTGGCTCAACTCCGAATGTATCGCCCAAGCTGACAGGCAAAATAGCCCCAGGCTAAACAGGGCCGGAGCAAACTGGGAGAACTGCTTGAGTCTCTTAGCTAAAGGTGTCCTAAGAAAATCCGTGTCGGGGCGCATCAACTTTCGGCGGTAGAATGGGCACGGTCAAGCGACCTCTGATTATGATCCCTCTTTAGTCACTCTGGTTGAGAAAAAAGTTTTCAAGGCATCAAACAGCCAGTTTGAAAGCGTGTGGCGAAGCGCGGAATTGATTCATGCAGTGAATCAAGCGGTCAAA